>NZ_MUFF01000069.1:0-5416 GCF_001996105.1 Salinivibrio sp. IB643 | reverse complement strand
GCCGTAGTTAGGAGTAGTACCATGAATAAAAAAATGATTGCTGTCGCGTTGAGTGGGCTTATTGCACTCTCTGCTTCATCCGGTTCATTGGCTGCCAATGAGCCAACAGTGCAATCTAATGTCGACTACAGCCAATTTATTAGTAAGCGACAAGTCGTGGATCAGTTGCTTGAGGATGCTCTAACAGCCTTTAAATCACCGTCTCGTATATCTCATGCAGGCTTTACTGCCAAAATGCCAAGTAATATGGAAATAGTCACAAATAGGCTACTCGAGGCATACGAACTTGAGCCATATCGGACTGATTTGTTGATTTCAGCAGCTAATGCTCAAATCTATAATAAAAACGTCGAGCGGGCGATAGMATTGTTCGAACAAGGGCTAACAGTGGCACCCGATGATGTGGACATTCATTCTTATCTTGCGGTATGGCAGAGATTTGAGGGGAACGAAACGGCWTCGAATAATCACATGAAAGCTATTGCTGATCTAAGTTCAGCTAGGCATGACGACCTAAAACGCATTTTCAGTACGATTGATCGCATTGTGGCTACACCATTAAAAGATAAATCTGATAAGCATTACGATGGTAATACAGCAATCGTTACATTGGGTTAYGCACTAAACCCAGATGGTACGATGCATGAAATTTTAATAAAGCGTCTCGAARCGACATTAGAGATGGCTAACAAGTATCAAGATTCAGTCATCGTTTTAACTGGTGGTGTACCGAAAAACCATCAAACTGAAGGTCGCCTCATGGCRAATTGGCTAGTTGAGCRTGGGATTGAACAGGAMAGAATTATTGAAGAAAACTATGCAACAAGCACAGTCGATAATGCATTGTATAGTCGMTATGCACTCGCACGACACAATATAGACCACGCTACYATTATAAGCTCTGCRAGCCACGTWCGAAGAGGGCAAACCCTATTTGAAGTGGCAAGTTGGAAAACTGGCCCCCAAGGAATCACTTTTGATACCGTTGCCTATCCTGATAAACCGCTAGATCAATTGCAAAAGGCTAGTACCAATGAGCTTCTCGGCATATATAGAGATGCGCTCCGTACTTACGGCATGTGGAGTTATCGTTCAAAACCACTCATAGCGCGGTAGACGCAATATCGCCCGTTTTTTCTAAGGTATCAGTAACTGATCAGCAATGCCGCTTGCCATTAGGTAGGCGGCATTTAAGTGATAAAAACAAACATCAATTAGCTATGCTTTTAAATACTATACGTGCCCCAGAGACACCATCAAGCCTAAAGTGCCTGTCCCGATAGAGAAATACGGATAGAGCCCCTAAGGCCCACTATGCTAGGAGCTCGGCCCTTTAGAGTTTTCTTCCGCCTTTTCGTCATTCTCCGGCTGATCACTCAAACCCGGTACCGCCTGGCAAAATGTGCACTCTTCATTATCCACCGAGGCACCGCCTGCCTCCACATAACGAATCCGATGACTGCCTTTGTCCCGATTGGCAGATACGGCAAAGCGCCGTTGCTCACGCTCAGGTATCGTCTTTTCTGTGTCATGTTCGGCCATAATTGGTCTCCTTAAAATACCGGGAACCGCTTCGTTAAAATCGAGCGTAGGTCGGCATAAGCCCCAGCACAATGCCAATAATTATTACAATGTATACCGCGCGTAGTGCAACTAACGCCATCCGACATTAAAGCCAAATATTACCCCCGCTCGTGACAGACACCCAGGCGGCATAGTGCATTGTTGTTAAAATAATACAGGGATTTGTGTGATGGACGCCAATGCGATCACAGAGCTAAAGTGCCTGTCCTCATAAAGAATAAAGTGCCTGTCCCCATAAACCGATCGAGCCTAAAGTGCCTGTCCTCATAAAGAAAAGTGCCTGTCCTGGTAAAAAAGATAAAAAAAGGGCGCCATTGTGGCGCCACGGAAGTTGATAGGCAGAGATCGACGTTATGCGGGGACAGGCGTCTCTTGCTTTTGCTCGGCACTTTTAGTTGGATTGCCAAGGTAAACATGCTGATACGCATAATTTGTGGCTTCAATGTAGCCTTCAACCGAACCACAGTCGAATCGCTCACCTTCAAATTCATAGGCTAATACGCAGCCACGTTGGGCTTGTTCAAGCAACGCATCCGTGATTTGNATAACCGAACGAGCCTAAAGTGCCTGTCCTCATAAAGAAAAGTGCCTGTCCTGGTAAAAAAGATAAAAAAAGGGCGCCATTGTGGCGCCACGGAAGTTGATAGGCAGAGATCGACGTTATGCGGGGACAGGCGTCTCTTGCTTTTGCTCGGCACTTTTAGTTGGATTGCCAAGGTAAACATGCTGATACGCATAATTTGTGGCTTCAATGTAGCCTTCAACCGAACCACAGTCGAATCGCTCACCTTCAAATTCATAGGCTAATACGCAGCCACGTTGGGCTTGTTCAAGCAACGCATCCGTGATTTGGATCTCACCACCTTTGCCTGGCTGCGTATTCTCCAAAATATCAAAAATATCGGGCGTGAGAATATAACGGCCAATGATCGCCATATTGCTTGGTGCATCTTCCGGGGCGGGTTTTTCAACCATATTGTCCACACGGAATAATCCAGACTCCAATTGACAACCACTGATCACACCATATTTATGGGTTTCTTCTTCCGGTACACGTTGCACAGCGACAATGGAGCAGCGATAGTGGTTATAGAGATCAACCATTTGTTTTAACACAGTGTCGCCGCTCAAATTCAAGCAGAGGTCATCAGCAAGCACGACGGCAAAAGGGTTATCACCAATGAGTTGCTTACCGGTTAAAATGGCATGCCCCAACCCCTTCATTTCATTCTGGCGAATATAAGTAAATGACGCCGCATTGATCAAAGATCGCACTTCAGTCAGCAAGGCTTCTTTTTTGGTCCCGCTAATTTGATGCTCAAGCTCATAGTTTTTATCAAAATGATCCATCAAGGCATGCTTACCCCGACCCGTCACAATACCCATATGTTTYACACCAGCTTGAATSGCTTCATCCACGCCGTACTCAATCAATGGTTTATTAACAATGGGCATCATTTCTTTTGGCATKGATTTCGTCGCGGGCAAAAAACGGGTGCCATAGCCGGCGGCAGGGAATAMGCAGTGCTTAATCATGATCTCTCCTAGCATTCTAACGTTGTTTTTTTATATAAAGATGAATAGCTGACGATGTGTAAAAAAGGGCAACGTGTTCTCACATTGCCCTTTATGTCTTTACTTAGCGCTTCGAGTTATCCCGCAACGCCACTATTGATAGCTGTAATTATAGTAACCATAGTTACCGCCATACGTGCTTGAGGCTTTACGCACCACGCCATTGAGGACAAAGCCTTTCACATTGACGCCGGCTTGTTCAAACCGTTGTTTAGTGACCTCGATTTCTTTCACAGGGTTTTCACCAAAGCGGCCTACTAGCAAGGTTGTGCCCGCGTGTGCCCCCACAATRGCGGCATCRGTTACGGCTAAAATAGGTGGCGTATCAATAATAACAATGTCGTATTGTTCGCTTGCCCACTCCAGTAACGCTTTAAACCGCGGATGCATTAATAATTCAGAGGGATTCGGCGGCACCTGGCCACGCGTTAATACATCTAAATTCTCCAACACCTGATGATGAATCACCGCCTCACGCTCAGATTTCCCTGCCAAGCAATCAGAGAGGCCCTGATCCGCTTTCAAACTAAATTGGTGRTGCAARAAGCCCTTTCGCATATCTGAATCGATGACTAGCACTCGCTGGCCACTTTTTGCCAATACGCCAGCCATATTCGCAGACACAAACGACTTACCAATGCCAGGGCTGGGTCCTGAGAACATCAATACATTGTTGGCGGACTCCATCATCGCAAAGTGCAAACTAGTACGCAGTCCACGAAGCGCTTCAATTGACAGATCCGCTGGATTAACCGACGCCAATAAACTCTCACTKGCTGTTCGGATCTCTTTCTTCTGGCGTTTTTTCTCAATATCTTGCTGCATCGATGAAAGCGGCACACTGGCATAYACAGGTAAACCGATCGCCTCGACATCATCTGGGTTTTCAATGCCACGGTTAAATGCCGCCTTCAATAGCACAACACCAACCCCGATCATGCCGCCAAGTAGCGTTGCGATCACYGCGATCAACGGCTTTTTCGGCTTAACAGGCGACTCATAGGTTTGCGCATCRTCGATGATACGCACGTTACCCACGGTACTGGCTTTCATAATATTCAGCTCTTGGACCTTGTTCAAAAGCTGCACATAAATCGCCTGATTCACCTCAACATCGCGTCTTAAGCGCAACACTTCGCGCTGTGTTTTGGGCAGTTTTTGCGTTTGTGCTTCAACACGCTTTTTCTCACCGAGCAAGGTTTTTCGTTTATCTAGCAACGAAAGATAGGCMGGGTGCTCTTTAGTAAAYTTCTGCGCCAATTCACTTTCTTTAAACGTCAGCTCGTTAAGCTGTTTTTCAACCGAGAGCATAGTATCGAGCGAGGCTTTCGCTTCCATCGATAAATCAACCGAATCGTTTTCTTGGCGAAATTTATTCAGCTTATTCTCCGCCGTGGTCAACTCTGCTTTCACGCCCGGCAAATGCCCTTGTAAAAACGCCAAGCTCTTTTCTGCTTCAGCGGCATCACGTTTCACRTTCTGCATAAAGTAGTTTTGGGCAATGTCGCTCAGCACCTTCTCGATACGGGCTTTGTCCTCACCTTGGTAAGAAAGCGACAGAATACCGGTTTGCTTGCCGCGCTCACTGACCGAGAGTCYATCTTGCATCGCTCTAATCGCACGTAAGCGGCTGATTTTTGACAACGTAAACGTGTCGCCTTTGTCCGCCTTGAGGTCAGCAACAAAAAGATGAAAACCATCATCCATAGCCGCTTTGCCTACTTGGCCTTGAAGCACACGCACATCGTCACTGTTAAACAGCGAATACTGTCCATCGGCATCCACGTTCAAACGAAACGGCTGGCTGTTATAGCCTTCTGGGATCTCAAAACGGCTAATCGCAATACTGTTTTGGTTACCGGTTAAACGCGCCAAACCTTTCCCAACCATAGGAAAATAATTCGGCTTAGCCACTGTGGTTAAGTTATATTTATCCACGGTTTTGCCTAACACCATCCGTGAGCGGATCAGCTCTATTTCAGTGCTAGCCGAGCTCTCACTGGCAAACAGATCACTCGCCCCCTCGCCAAGTAACGAAGACATTCCGCCCTCTTTTTGCTCAACTTGGATAAGTGCATCCGCGTTATAAATCGGTGTTGCTAATAACGCAAAGGCAACACCCATGGCAGCAAATAACGCTGTAAAACCAATAATCCACCACTTGCCATCAACTAAATGGCCAAGCAGTTTACTCAGATCAATCTCGTCATCGTTACTCACCGATGACGTACTATGTGTTTGTTGGGTCATTATTCTA
>NZ_MUFF01000068.1:0-3507 GCF_001996105.1 Salinivibrio sp. IB643 | reverse complement strand
ATTCAAATCTTTTTTGTAAAAGAATGGTTAATTGCTTTCAAACTCGATCTACAAAGCTTGTCAATATTCAAGCCAACCCAGTTTCTCCAGCAACAGAAATAGAAGATGCTTTGAATGGTAAGTTGTTCTATGAAACTCTATGCACTTTTATTGAAAACTACCCTGAACAACTGAGTTTCTTGAATGAAATAGTAGAGGATGTTCCTCAAGAAAGTTCCAAGATAGCGTTAGATTTAAAGGCTAGCCAGTGGGTGCAAATTGAGCAATTCTTCGATATGGATAATAATAAATTCTTTTTCTCTCAGAGATATGCTGGATTTATAAATGGGGAATATGATGTGCCGTCATGGGTAGAGGAGATAAGGGGTTGGTTAAACTAGCTTATAACAAACAGCAGCAACGGACTGTCAATCCTGTCACTCAAATTGCTGCGCAATCACATGCCAGCCTTGCCAGCCGCTGTGCTGGACGTTAAGTGGCCTACAGGGAAATTGAATGAGTCGTAATAGCCAAGCTAATAGAAAAAAGAAGTTAGCAAATAAAAGAGATAAGCAGAGGGCTTCTAGGGCTAAAGCTAATTCTGAAAAACCTAAGATAGCAACTATCTATCTGGATGAATCTGGGAACACTGGCCATAACATAGTTGATAAAAATCAACCGATTTTTACACTCTCTGGCTGCAAGTATTCTAATAGCGAAGCTGAAAATTTACTTGCACTGACAGGATCAAGATCACCTTTAGAAGCTCATTTCAAAAATTTAAAGCGCCGGAAGTCTGGGCAAGATGGAATTGTAAGGCTAATGAGTCATCGGCTTATTAATGAAGACCACGTGAAAGTAGAGCTTTTTCACAAGAGCTTTATGGTGACTACAAAGATTGTTGACCTCCTAATTGAGCACATGCTTCACCTAAATGGCCATGATTTATATGTAAATGGAGCAAACATAGGGCTTTCAAATATGTGGTTCTATTGTATGCCTACGTTTTGTGGTCAGGATCGAGTTCAGGCCATGCATGAATCGTTCGTTAATATGATTAAAGAACAGTCCGAAGAATCAATAGGCGCGTTTTATGAGAATGTAGAGGTTCTTAAAGAACATTCAATTCATGAAGACTTTAAAGAAGACCTTAATTTGCTCCTGCTTACTCGGAATTGTGTTCATGATGCACTGAACGGAATTGATAAGACATCACTTGACCCATCAATACCAGCATTATTTTCACAATGTGTAAGCTGGGGAGATGTTCATCCAAAAGGGTTTCATATCATTCATGATGATTCTCATAGTATTGAAAAACAAAAAGTGATTTTTTCCCAATTTCTGGACTGGACCCAAAGCTCTATAGAGCTGGGCTATGACAGACGGAAGTTCAAATTGCCCTTAAGAGGGAAAAGTTTGAAGTTTTCAAGCTCTGAATCGCATCCTCAATTGCAGGTTGCTGACATTGTTGCTAGTTCGATGGCTTATTGGGCAGACGGTGTTGCAAGAGATGAAAAAGAAGACTATTTATTTCTTGAGTTAAACAAGCTGAAATTGGATAAGCTAACTACAAATAATAAAATATGGCCAACACAGGATGTTACTCCAAGCGATCTAGGTACGGTCCACGATGGCGGACTAAATGCAGCGGATCATGCTGCATACTTCCTGATGAAGGCAAAGGCTAATGCCGAAATCACCACTTAACAAAGCCAGCCAGAGGGACCAAAAAACCGCCGCTTCGCTCTGGTTTTTCGGCCCCTGCTGGCGGCGTTATGTTTCAGTTCGCAGTAATTGCATTCTTTCAATCCGTGGACTTGAAAAACAAAAATCCATCCTCACCTAAAAATATATAATATTAGCATTCAGTCAGTAGGTTCCATGCGAAAAACAATAAAGGTCATTATTCAAGATGAAGATGGGAATATTAGAGATTCCCAATATTTCGATGAGTTTTTGAGACAGCCGTCTATTCAACAGCAAATGCTTATGTATGGTGATACCTTACTCGACATTTTAACTCAAGAATCACAACTTTCACCATCAATGGGGCTCAATAGAGTTCTCACAGATAACCCTCATGCTGACGCATCACGGATGATTGGTAGTATTGCTGAATCTTTAGTAGTTAAATTGTGTAATGAATCTAAAGAAGCGAATAGAGAGTTAGGTAAGTGGGCTCGTGGAGGAACACAAACTACTGCAACTTTAGACAGCTATATTGCGGTAGCAACAGGATCTCAGAAAACAAAAACAAGTTTTAGACAGTGGTACAATCCAAGCGATACACAAAAAGATGTTATCTGGATAAAAAAAGATGATACTGACCATCAGTTATTATGTGTTAAAAAAAGGGGGAGTTGGGCATCAGGAAAGCCTGCAGGATTACAAGTAAAAGCTAGTCATGATTACAAATATGTGCTGTCTACGATACAAAACTACCATTATCCAGTCTTATACTTTGATTTAAATAACGACTGGAGGGACTTAGCTCGTGCTATGCGTAGCAATGGAATAAATAATGACTTACTTCATCCTGATGATATAGATGGCTAACTAATGAATCAACTGAGAGGCTCTTTTGAAATTGTAGTAGCGTTGATAAATGGAGATAAAAGCATTCAAGATGTTGTTGATATGGTCAATTGGACTGGTAAAAATGACCATATAATATCAGCTCTTCACGCTTTAGATCCGAGTCAAGAAAGTATCATACTACCCTTTAAGAACAACTAATGTCACAGTGATATGGTTGATAACAACCAGTTTTAGGTAGTAAAACATAACAAACGAGTATGTCGTCAATCCTAAATTTTAGCGAGATTTTTATCCCACATCACGCCGTCTCTAAGCATCGAATTTAAGATCACTACCATCTTGCGCACACAGGCAATAATGGCGACTTTTTTCGGCTTTCCAGCGGCGACTAATCGGGTATACGTGGCTTTAAAAACAGGATTACATTGCATCGCAGACATCATCGCCATATACAACACGGTACGAACTTGAGCACGTCCACCTTGGATCACTCGTTTGCCTTTATATCGCCCACTTTCTTTTGTCATGGGTGCAACACCAATGAGTGATGCCGCTTGTTTGTTAGTTATATAGCCCAGCTCAGGGACGTTACTGATGATAGATGCTGCCGCAATGCTGCCAATGCCAGGCACGCTTTGTAAGAGCGTATTTTTAGTCTGATATTCAGGGCATGCTTCAATCAACTTCACGAGTTTTTGCTCAATGTTGGTGATTTGATTTTTCATCGCAGTGAGCATGGGTTTGATGGTTGAATGCAAGGTTTTGGGCAGTATCTGCAAGCGGTTCTTTTCCATCGTTTGCATAGATAGGAGCTGGTTTCTCCTGATGACTAAATCACTCATTAAACGTATATTTTCCGCCTTGATAATGGTGATTTCAGGCTTAATGGCGTCGCCATAATGTGCAATTAACTCAGCATCTAAGCGGTCATTTTTCGCTCTGCGGCCAATGGCGCCGGCGAAGCGTTTAATGTGCACAGGGTTGGCG
>NZ_MUFF01000067.1:0-4376 GCF_001996105.1 Salinivibrio sp. IB643 | reverse complement strand
CTATAACGCGGTTGCCAGTTAAGTTGGCCCATGGTTTTATGAATATCCACTTGCAAATCACCACATAAACGCTGCGACAACTGCGGTTTATTGAGTAATTGAGCCATGCGAGTCAGTAACCACGCGGGAATCGGCAGTAAATAGGCACGTCGGCGCATTGCTTGCGCGACGATTTTTAGTAACCGAGTTGTCGAGACATCGTCATTATCGGAGGCTAAGAATACGTGCCCGGCTGCATTAGGGTGGATACAACACGTTAGGATCAGATCGGCAAGATTATCAAGGTAAACCATACTTCGTCGATTATGAATGGCACCCAAGGGTAAGGGTATACGTCGTTTGGTCCATTTYATCATGGTGAGAAAGTTGGCTTTTACGCCGGGCCCATATACCAGTGGCGGACGGATCACCACTACGTCTAACCCGGTTTGCTGAGCAATTTCAAACAGCGCCTGCTCGGCCTCATATTTGCTGATGCCATACGGATCTTGTGGGTTAGGCTTATCGTTGGCATTTGCTGAGCAATTTCAAACACCGGGCCCATATACCAGTGGCGGACGGATCACCACTACGTCTAACCCGGTTTGCTGAGCAATTTCAAACAGCGCCTGCTCGGCCTCATATTTGCTGATGCCATACGGATCTTGTGGGTTAGGCTTATCGTTGGCATAAAACGGCTGATTAGGGGGGGTCGCTTCGCCATTCACTTTTATCGAGCTAATAAACACAAACCGTTTCACACCGGCAGCCGCGGCTTGTTGTGCCAAGTGCCGAGTCCCTTCGGTGTTAATTGAACGGTACGCTGCCAGTGCGTCAGCCTCGGTTTCATGCATGTGATGCACGCGCGCGGCGCAGTGAATCACACAATCGATTCCTTCAAAGGCGCCCTTCCAGTCCGTATCGCCATTGATGTTTTCTATCCAAAACGTAAGTGGCTGCACGTGATTGGTATTTTCACGTTGCACGTTTGGTTTGACGCGTCTCACCTTGCGCACTTTCTGTCCACGTTTTGTGGCTAAGTCAGAAACAGCCTGACCGACAAAGCCGTTGCTTCCAGTAATCAGTAAATTCATCTGTGAAACTTCTCACACAAAGACTGCAAAAATGATACCATTTTTCCAATCTCTTCGGGTAAAATCAAAGTGTAATTTCTCGTAATTGCCTGTGAAGTCAACTAAATTGATGACAAGCAACATTTTCTCATCAAACCAATTAACCGAATGGTCGCTAATGTTCACGCCTATTAAACGGCTTCTCAATGCCAGCCGTCGTAAAAAACGCTTTGTTACTGCAACTTATGACGTTGTTGCAGTGATGGTTTCCATTTATCTCGCAATTTTCTTCCGTCTGGGTGCGACACCATTTGAGTTTGGTATCGAAGAGGCGGGATCTTTTTTAGCAACCGTTTTTGCGACCGTCTTTTGCTTTATCAAGCTCGGCATGTATCGAGCTGTTCTACGATACATGACCTTACCAGCCATTGGTCACATTTTTCTTGCGGTGGGCATATCGGCAATCACTTTAGCGCTAAGTGGTTTCTTTTTTAAGTCTTTTATCCCGCGCAGCGTTCCCTTTATATACGCCGGCATTGCCATTCTTACACTAGGCGGGCCACGAATTTTATTTCGTACACTTTATGAGCAATATTACAAACGCAATAAGCCCAACGTGTTTATTTACGGTGCCGGCGCAACAGGGCGTGATCTCGCTTATGCGCTGATCCAGGGTAATGAATATCATCCAGCAG
The DNA here is from genome assembly GCF_001996105.1 of Salinivibrio sp. IB643. Taxonomy (NCBI): domain Bacteria; kingdom Pseudomonadati; phylum Pseudomonadota; class Gammaproteobacteria; order Vibrionales; family Vibrionaceae; genus Salinivibrio; species Salinivibrio sp. IB643. The sequence goes on along the minus strand of NZ_MUFF01000067.1, from coordinate 2,629 downwards.
CCATTCTTGATGATGACAGCGCGAAGGTGGGCCAAATCATGTACGGCATTCGAGTATATCATCCATCAGAATTTGATGGACTACGGTCGCTCTATCAGCCCGTTAAGTTGCTACTCGCGATTAATAATGTGACCCAAGGTGAGCGGCTACGATTACTTGAAAAGCTTGCCCATTGGCCGATTGAGATTCAGTCCGTCCCTTCCGTTGAAGACATTGCCGCCGGAAAAAATAGTGTTGCCGATATAAAAGATCTCGACATTGCTGATTTATTAGGCCGCGCACCGGTTGAGCCCGACCCTGCCCTGTTAGCTAAACAAATCACCAATAAAAATGTATTGGTTACGGGAGCCGGTGGCTCAATTGGTCTAGAAATATGCCAGCAAGCGCTAAAGCTAAAGCCTGCCAAGCTAATCCTTTTTGAGCTAAACGAATATAACCTTTATCGTGCCCATCAGACACTGTCAAAAATGCGTATCAATTTAGCGCTTAATGTACAACTTGTCGCTGCACTAGGGTCGGTGCAAAAAGAGCATAGGCTCAGTAAGCTAATGGCTACTCACGAGATCAATACGGTGTACCATACCGCAGCTTATAAACATGTGCCTTTAGTTGAAGATAATATTGTAGAAGGCATACGTAACAACGTATTTGGTACCCTGGCATGCGCCAACGCAGCCATCGCGAATAAAGTAGAAAGCTTTACCCTTATTTCAACGGATAAAGCGGTACGACCCACCAATATTATGGGCGCCAGTAAACGCCTTGCAGAGCTAGTCTTACAAGCACTGGCAGACAAACAAAGTCAAACAACGTTCACCATGGTGCGTTTCGGCAATGTGCTAGGATCGTCAGGTTCTGTGGTACCACTATTTAAATCACAAATTCGTGCCGGCGGCCCAGTAACAGTGACACACCCAGATATTACCCGCTACTTTATGTTGATCCCCGAGGCGGCCCAGCTTGTGATCCAAGCCAGTGCGATTGGTCATAACGGCCAGGTATTTGTGCTCGACATGGGCGAACCAGTAAAAATTCTCGATTTAGCCAAGCGTATGATCAAACTCATGGGCCTTCGAGAAAAGAATGCCAATAACGTAGATGGGGATATAGAAATCAAATTTACGGGATTAAGACCTGGCGAAAAGCTCTATGAAGAGTTGTTGATTGGCGATAACGTTGAGGGCACTGGCCACGAAAAAATCATGACCGCATGTGAAGAAAAGCTGCAATGGGATGATATGACTATATTGCTCAGCGAGTTAGACAGCTGTTGTCATTATTTTGATGTTGAATGTATTAAACGTATACTGCTCGAAGCGCCTACTGGATATATACAACCAACCAACACTAAAAAGCCTGCATAACGCAATTGGACATACGCATTATACTCAGCATATGCATTATGAAGAATCATGACATCCATGATTCATCGTACTTAAGTTAAACCATACTCAAACACTAGGCCGAGTGCTTACGGCCTAGCGCTTTATACCGATTACCCGCAAGCTCGTTTAACGCTTAGCCAACGTCTTAACTACGTTAAGTGTATGTTTTGCATGATCACGCATAATAGGATTAAGTACTTTATTCGCGTTTTTTCGACAACTAAGATAGTAATCGGAATCGGTAAGTAAAGTTTCTAATTCAGATAAGAACGCCACTAAGGAGTTAGGTTTGGGTCCAGGAGTGAGCTTTTCGTAATCGATTGAAAAACCTATAGTACTTTCGTACTCGTTATAATCGTAGGGTAAAAACATCACCGGTTTTTCGGTAAGCAGGAAGTCTATATATATACTTGAATAATCAGTAATTACAAGATCAAACCCTCCTAACACTGGATTTATATCACTAATGTCTTGACTAGACAGCAGTTTAATTCGCTCACATTTTAGTAACTTTTCATCAAGTTCAAATTCAAAATTTGGATGAAGTCTTAAGAAGAGGGTCACTCCTTTCTTTTCTAAGCCATCACAAAGTGTGTCCAGATTAAAATCATCGAAAGGAAATATCTGCGTATCTGAAAAAGGTCGCCAGGTGGGCGCATATAGGACATTATGTGAGCTCTTATCAAGGATCAGACTCACTAAATGACGGTCAGGAGATACAACTTGATCACAACGTGCCTGCGGGCACCGAACAATATGAGAAGATGGTAAGTGTAAACACTTTGCCCAGGCACTATCAAATGCTGCCGAACTTGACATTAAATAGCTAAAGTTTGTTCGAATTAAGCGATAGTAAATAGACTTTACCAAGCTTACATATTTTTCGCCCAACCCTACCGATTTTATTGGAGCCCCGTGCCCTAAATGAATAACGGTTCGTCTGAAACTTAATCCAAATCCACTTAATGGTGTCTCTAAAGAGGAGCACACCCACAAGCCTGATCGCATTATCATAATTATATCTTTAAAGCGATCATTAGTGATAAAGTGGTCACCGTATTTCTCACGAAGCGCTCTTCTTTTTTCAGAATCATTAATAACGAATTTAGCAATACCATTACATTAGTGATAAAGTGGTCACCGTATTTCTCACGAAGCGCTCTTCTTTTTTCAGAATCATTAATAACGAATTTAGCAATACCATTACTTTTACTTGCTAAAAAATATAAAAAAAGCGCACGAGA
>NZ_MUFF01000066.1:0-4342 GCF_001996105.1 Salinivibrio sp. IB643 | reverse complement strand
TAATTAACTAGTTGTGCGTCAGTATCAGAAAGTAAGATGATTTTTCCAGTGATCTCATCCTGAAAGTCTTCATACGAGGTCGACAAGTGGTTGTACAACCTCTTGATCTCTTTCGCGCCGCCGACAGGGACAATTCTTAATCTTTTTGAGTCAATCAAATCTTGAAAGTAGGAACTCAAATAGACTTTTTCAGACGACCCTTCACAAATAATCCAGTTAAATGGAGTTTCTCCGATTGAGCTGGTAATCACTGATTGCACGAAGTCGTTTATGCTCTTTAATCTTATATCATAAGGTAGGCGCCCTCTAGATGACGCAGTTAATTGCTTTATTTGCTCTCTATAATTAGCCAAGTTAATCATATCAAAAACATGTGTTGAATCGTTTTTGGATATTACGGTTGCACTACCTGTCTCGATTGTAGGTAAAAAACCATACCAATGAGTTGAAAAAAGAACTTGCATAGCATCACGGCTAATATCATATAAGGAATCAAATTGGTCGAAACATGCAGACATATGCAAGGATGATTCTGGTTCATCTATTCCTATTATCAGATTTGTACCGGTATCTCTATGTTTGTTAAGTAAGCTATGTGCAACATCGATTATGGCTTTTTGCTTTTCACCTGAACTTAATGAACTAATCTCTAGCCAGTTTTCACCTTGCTTCTTGTGTAGTTTTCTTGTGCTAAAGAATGATTGAATTATTAGGTTATATACGTCATTCTTTCTGAGATATTGTTGCCTATCTGTTGGCGTTCTATAAGAGTATATTTCTAGCTCTTGGGCAAGTGTTTCGATGAAAGCGTTGAGGCTCGAATTGATTTCGGCAATTTGTCTTTGTGGTACGCGCTCACTCAGTATTTGTATTAAAGTCTCCCCCATAAGAACCTGGATTTCGTCAGTCTCGAGCTTCGTAAAAAGCTCCGGCTCTATCTCTCTAGGTATATAGATATAATCAATGGTCTCTTTAATTTTATCCAGCAATGGCAAAAAAGATTTAAGTTCATCATCAGACAGCGAAGTTTTACCTTCTTCTACATTATTCCCTAATAGCCTCTCGACTATCATGCGGCTGTTAAAGAGCGATATTGACGTGTCGCCCYTATAATCAACCCCTAACGGGATAATAAGTAAATCAGACAAATCTATTCTTTCAATTAATCTGTCTCTATGTTCGATAAAAGCTTTGGCATGACTTTTAAGTGAAAGAGACACATCGTTTTCACTAATATTAATAGCGACAGAATTTAGTATTTCTGCTTTTTCCAGCTCATCACCATCAAAATAACGCCGTTCAAGGAGAAAGATAGGAACTATCTGAGGCTTTGTTGACGACTTTCCGCTCTTTTTAGTAACAGTATTGAAATTCCAAGGCTTGCCATTAAAAAAAGTGTCAAGCGATTCCAAAACTGAGCTTTTCCCTATCCCATTGTTGCCGACTAACCCACAAAAATTATCTTCATCGGTAATTGGTATGTAGTTAATTCCCTGATAAGTCTTGTAATATCTTAAAATTGTTCCAATTATCATTATTTTCCTTGTTAGTAACAGCGAGATTAATTTTTAACTAGAGCCGGCACGTGAATTCGAGAGGCTTATAACGCCCGCGTAATAGGCGCGAGCTTGCGAGCGTCCTGATTGACGCGCTTGTTAAGTGCTTACACGACATTATTCATATCCACATCGTAACCGGAGTTACGCATTTCTTTTGCTAGCGCAATTTTCCAAGCGCCATGACCATCCATCGGGACATATACAACACCAGATATATCGTTTGGAACCTCAACGTCACCTTTTACTAAAGCGCAAACATTATGACGACCTAGCTTTCCATTTAAAAAACCATGCTCAAATACAACATTCTGCCTCGCTCTAGATTTGAGGTCGGGAGTTTCTTGTGACTTTGCACCTAAATCGCAAGGAGTATAAAGAACAACCCCGAAGCCAACATTTGAGTATTTTTCTATTTTTTCAATAATAGTACTGCCTGAACTAGCTTGTTCGTGCAGTATGATGGGTTCAAACCCCATTTTCTCAATAAATCTTGCAGCCTCGGTCTTAGCTAAGTCATCGTGGCCATGAACAACAAAAACCTTAGTCTTGTCATAGGAAGCTTCTTGGACTACTTCCGTCTTATTTGAAACTTGATTAGAGTSGATTTTTTCTTGTGCGCTTGAAAAAACCTGTTTCGTAATGTCAGTTGTGTGTTGGTCATAGCTAACAATGTCTTCGCGGGAGACAAACATGATGATTCCCGACGGCATGTTGTCATTTTCAAACCGAGATAAGACTTCCGTAGTTCTCTCAGTTTGCTTTACAACAATTCGTTTAACTTCATTTGCGTTAACAAAGTAACCATCAAACTGAAATTTCTTGCCTTGAAGATAAGGTATCACTACATCATCCTCAATTTCAGATACATCAGTTTTGTCTAATTCAAAAAGCTGCTTGTAGTTCCCGCTCTTTCCTACTTTCTCTGATGTTTCAACTAGTACTTGATAGAACACAGATTCTCGATCTCCTTTGCACTTAACGCCGCGTTCACTGGCTTGTCCGGTGGAACGCTTTGTTAAATTTATTATTACGACAAACCGTAAAACTTGCTAACACCTGTGCCTAAAACGTTAGCGGCCGTTGCCAAAGATATTGCCCAACCACCATTGGCTGCTTTGGTACACATATTTCCTATCCAAGTGCTTACATTTGAGCCAAACTGTCCTTTAGAGCCAATATCTCCATCGCTGTCAATTGCCTGCTTTAATTCAACAATATCGTTTTCTGGAACATTATGTTCTACCAAATACTTTGCGAGTTCTTCAAAATTGTTTGACTCATTAATGGTCATTTCTAGGTTTTGATTTAACTCACTGTCAGTAACGTCACCTAAAACACCCTGAAAGTTCTGTATGTTAACTTGCGGACTCATATGTGCCTTTTTAACTTCGTCTGAACTGAAACTTAWCCCTTCGCCTGTTACACCCTCTTGTTCTAACCTCAAAGCCCATTGCAGTATTGTATTGCGAACGTTATCTACTACAGGAACTAAGGATGTAGCTGAAAAACTTAGCCTAAACGGAAAATCCGATTCGAAAATATCTTGAAGTGATGACAGTTGAGAACCTGTAAACGGAATTATAAAGCCTTTAGCATGCTTACTTATAATGCCTTCGATTTCAGCGATTGACTGACGAAAGTGAAATATCGTAATAGTATCTTCCATTTCGTTATCACCGACATGAACAGGAATTGGGCCTCGAACTGGATTGACAGCTTGTAATGACCCCTTTATACGCCGGTATATAGGTACTTCATTATTACTATCATACCCATTCATTTCAGCTTCGATCCATTGTCTTGAATCTTCGACTGATAGTTTTATAGCAATTGCGTATGCCTTACGTAGTAAGGATTGAATTGAAACACTGTTATTCATTGCATCCGCTTGCAACTCGTAGATTATTGAACTCATATATCCCCATAAATTTAACGCCGCATTAAGGTGTAAGCGGCGCTTGGCTACACTTGAGCGAAGCGAAACTGCCAAGCGTTGCGAATCACTCTTAAATGCTTTGTATGGATAATATCACCCGTATTTGGGTAAAGTGAGACCCAGGCTTTAGCTGCAACTAAAGCTTTCTAATGTGCAGTTCGATTGAACGCTGGCTCCTCTGTCGAGAGACCGATAACAAACATGAACGCACCTTAGAACTCCAAGCACCAAACTCGAATACTCGACTGGGTCTCGAACCCGTATTACGCAAACAAGAGTTAGCTTATTATGNGAGACCCAGGCTTTAGCTGCAACTAAAGCTTTCTAATGTGCAGTTCGATTGAACGCTGGCTCCTCTGTCGAGAGACCGATAACAAACATGAACGCACCTTAGAACTCCAAGCACCAAACTCGAATACTCGACTGGGTCTCGAACCCGTATTACGCAAACAAGAGTTAGCTTATTATGAATACTGCATCCAATCAAAACTTCTACATCGGCGTCGATACCGGCAAAGCGCAACTCGACATTTACGTCAGACCAACTGCACACTTCTTCTCTGTGCCAAACACTGATAAAGGCATTAAAGATGCATTGAAAATCATCAAGCCATATCAGCCTGAGCGCATCATCATTGAAGCCACTGGCCGATTAGAAATGCCCTTTGTGCTCGCGTGTATTGAAGCCAATTTACCCATCGTACGCGCCAACCCTGTGCACATTAAACGCTTCGCCGGCGCCATTGGCCGCAGAGCGAAAAATGACCGCTTAGATGCTGAGTTAATTGCACATTATGGCGACGCCATTAAGCCTGAAATCACCATTATCAAGGCGGAAAATATACGT
>NZ_MUFF01000065.1:0-3991 GCF_001996105.1 Salinivibrio sp. IB643 | reverse complement strand
CATTACGGCCGTGATGAGAAACACTTGAAGAATTCTCTTGATAAAATTACTAGTGGATATGAATACGATTTGATCTGTGTCGATACTAGTACTAATTTTAGTAAGCCTGGTTTCTATGTAAACGCCGGTGATGTCAATAAAAGGTATGAATTTAGTGGTTATCAAACCGGATACAATTACTACAAGTCACTTTATGATGAAAGCAAAGATAGGCATTTTAAGTTTTTCTTTATTAATGATACAGTTTTTGAGTCTCATATTAAGTTGCTAATTAAGCGGCTGTTTAAAATTTGTTTCGATTCAAAGCATAAAACTAATGTGTTAAGGGGCCTAAAGGAACCTCGGTCAACTTATAATATAATCCCAAGTTGTTTTTTGTGTGTTGAGACTGATGGTATTCCTAAACTAGATTTTTATCCTTCCTGTACTAATGTATCATTAATGGAATCTGGAGAAGTTTCCGTTGACCCCTATATAGGTAAATTAGACGAATTCTATAATCAGTTGAATAACTGGCTATACCCAAGGAGTTTCTTAAAAGGATGGTATAAAGCCTTGCCTAATATTGGAGTTGATGAAATAACATTCAGGCGTAAATCTTTAGCTATATATTGTGAGCACTCTTTGGTTACCTTGCTCAAGGGGCAAGGTGTCGAATTTCTTCCTATTGATGATGTGTTAACGACGTTATTTAAGTTTGTTGACAGATTAAATACGATAGTAATTAAAGTTAGATTCAGAGTGGGGCATCTAATAGGCAGGGAAATCGCGTGATCATTTTTGATTCTTAAGGTTTTCAGGTATATTAGCCAGGGCGCCCGCATGTTATTAACGCCCCAGGGCGAGATCGCGAACGTTTGTTAACCAAAATAAGGTCGATTTGCAGGGAAAACGCATGAAGATCCGCGCCACGCCTGGGCTAGCAATTTAATGACTAATTTGTCATCTACGGCTTAAAATCGTGCGTTATGCCATATTTATTAATTCAAATAGGTGAAAATAAAGGATCAATTTGTTGATCATTTTCAGTACGATTTAATGGTCTCCTAACGTTTAGGAGACGGTAGATTTCAAGGTAGTTGACCAGGTTTCCTAATTAAGCTGCTCTTTTTTGACCGTCTTGTTGATTGTCTTCTGGTTTTCCTGGATTTAGCGTGACAGCACTAACAGGCGTCCAGTCACGCGTTTCTTTAGCCCAACGCTCAGGATACTTGGCTTTTGCCTGCTGATAAATGGCATGCCGTTTCGTTAACACCTGAGTATCCTGGTTGCGGTGTCTTTGCGCTGGCGTGACGAACTTGATTGCGCTATGACGATGTTCATTGTTGTACCAGTTGACGAAGTTCAACATCCATTCACGTGCAGCACCCAGTTCTTCAAAGCCATGTGCCGGGTACTTAGGGCGATATTTGGCTGTGCGGAACAATGATTCTGAGTAGGCATTATCGTTACTGACACCAGGGCGGTTGAAGGATGTACGGATACCCATCTCATCCAACTTGGCGCGTAAGGTCAGTGATTTCATCGGTGCGCCATTGTCAGCGTGTAGATAACGTGGCTTTACCAAGCAACCTTCACTGAGCGTCGCGCGTTCAATGAGTTGAGACGCAAGCGTACCGCATTCACGGTCATGAATTTCCCAACCGACGATTTTCCGACTGTAAATATCGATGATCATATAAAGGTACCAATACAGGCCACGCACATTCGAAGGTAAATAGCTGATATCCCATGTCCAGATCTCATTCGGCTGACTGGCCTGATGAGACGTCGGCTCTGTCGCTGGCTGTGGTGGCTTGGCTTTACCTCGATGGTGAAGTTGGTCATTCGCTTTCAACACGCGATAGATTGTGGATTCACTGGCGATATATTCGCCTTGGTCAGCTAGGCGTGGAACGATTTGGCTCGGGGGTAAACTGGCGTAGTCAGCGTCATTGCAGACATGCAGAATATGCTGAGGCTCTTGCTCAGACAGCTTGTTTTTCGGTGCAGCTTGAATAGCAAGCGAGCGTAGGTCTGGCAGCACCTGCCCTTGTGATGAACGCCAACGTCGCAACGTGCGTTGTGGTATCTGCATAAGCTCAGCCGCCTTGTACTGTGGGGCGCCGTTCGCGACAGCTTCATCAAAAAGCTGTAGCAGCGTCTGGCGCCTATCGAGAGAGGTTAGTCCTCCTCGTTGTCGATCTCGTACAAGACATTGTGCTTTTTTGATAGCACCAGTAACGCTGTCGTTTCGGCAAGGGCTTTATCTTTGCGGCGTAGCTCTTTTTCTAGGCCACCGATACGCTTTTTCTCGGCTTTACGCGCTGCCTGCTCAGCCTTTTTGGATTGTTCAGCTTGGCCTGCACCGCTGATACAAGCGCGCTTCCATGCTTTGACTTGCTCGGGGAACAAGCCTCGCTCGCGGCAATATTGACTCAGCTCGGCTTCTGACAGACTGGCTGTTTCCATGACGGTGGCGAACTTGGCTTCAGCTGACTACTGATCGGTGTTTTTTTGATGACCTGGCACGGGTTTACCTTCGGAACGGAGTTTACTGCGCCAATTGTACAACGTTGCCTCGCTGATGTGTTCTTCCGCTGCAATTTCCGAGATAGTTTTATTATTCGGCGGCAACAGTTTCTTGAGGATGGCGGCTTTTCTTTCTTCGGAATATCTCGGCATAGTGTCCTCCATTAGCCCTCCATTGCTGGATTTTAGGGCGATTCAAGATCTGGACAACTATCCTGACACCGCGGGGAGATTAAAAATGACAGAAGATAAAAGTCCATTTATGCATTTCGTTTCCATTAGAGACATTCGCCAAGAAGGTAAAGTTGAACATACGTTATCAGATATTATTTTGATAACGATTTGTGCGGTGTTGTCTGGTCATGATACCTGGAAAGGCATTAGCGATTATGGACGTAAGCAGCGTGATTTTTTATTAAGTTTTGGCTTCTCGGGTAAAGCATCACCCTCGGCGGATACGATCTCAAGAGTGATGGGAACCATCAGCACAAAAGCATTACAAAAAGCCTTCATAGAATGGATGAAATCGTGTCATGAATTAACGGATGGTGAAGTGGTTGCCATTGGTGGAAAAACACTGAGGGGTTCATATAATCGAGCAACAGACCAAGCGGCGATCCATATGGTTAATGCGTTCGCAACCGCAAACGGTGTATGCCTAGGCCAATCAAAAGTAAAAAGTAAAATCAATGAGATCACAGAAATACCTAAGCTGCTAGAATTGCTTGATATTTCTGGCTGTTTAATTACGATAGATGCTATGGGTTGTCAGCGAAAAATCGCACAGAAAATCATTAATAAAAATGCCGATTATTTGTTAGCGGTTAAAGCGAATCAAGGTAAGTTAGACAAAGCGTTTGATAATTATTACCGTCCTTCAATGCTTCAAAGTTTTGATGGTGACAGCTACTCATCACAAGAGAAATCGCATGGGCGTTTGGAAACACGATGTGCACTGATTAATACCGATTTAAGTGTATTAGGTGATTTGGCTTATGATTGGCCTGAATTAAAAACGATGGGCATCATGGTCAGTGTTCGACAAGAAGGTAAACACGCCGACGAATCCGATATTTCTGTGCGCTATTATATAAGTTCAAAAGCACTGACWGCGAAAGAGCTTCATGATGCCACTCGCTCGCACTGGTTAATTGAATCAATGCACTGGCAACTCGATGTTGGATTAAAATAAGACGCATGCCGAATTAGGGGCGATGACCGAGCTGAAGTTTTTGCAGGAATAAGGCAAATGGTTTTGAATTTATTAAAGCAAGAGAAGAGTTTCAAAGCCGGAATTCAACGCAAGCGAATGATGTGTGCGATGGACCAAGAGTACTTAGCGACCGTGCTAGGAAGCTCTTCATGACGGGCATGTTCATGCGTTTTCCGTGGGCGATAGCCGAGGCATTAGAGACAGAAATTTACTTTGCTCGCCCTTATTCATCATGGGAGCGAGGTTTAAACGAAAACGGTAACGGGC
>NZ_MUFF01000064.1:0-4247 GCF_001996105.1 Salinivibrio sp. IB643 | reverse complement strand
GCGGGTAGTGTTGGCATCGACAATGGCCTGAATCAAGTTGTTCGGCACATCGTTGGCATCGACAATCAGTTGGCGGGTATCTTTTGGCAGGCAATAACCACCATAACCAAACGATGGGTTGTTGTAATGGTCGCCAATGCGTGGGTCTAGCCCTACCCCTTCGATGATTTGGCGAGTATTCAAACCATGGGTTTCGGCGTAGCTATCAAGCTCGTTAAAGTAGGCAACCCGCATGGCGAGGTAGGTATTAGAGAACAGCTTTACGGCTTCCGCTTCGGTCGAGTCGGTAAAGAGTACTGGCACGTCTTTTTTCAGCGCGCCTTCGAGCAAGAGGCTGGCAAACGTCTTTGCGCGCTCACTTTGCTCACCCACAATAATGCGCGAAGGATGCAGGTTATCGTAAAGGGCTTTGCCTTCCCGCAAGAACTCAGGCGAAAAGAGGATATTATCGCTTCCAATCTCTTGTTTGATCTGTTGGGTATAACCTACGGGCACCGTCGATTTAATCACCATGGTCGCTTGCGGGTTAATGGCCATTACATCACGGATCACCGCCTCGACAGATCGAGTATTAAAGTAGTTGGTTTCTGGGTCGTAGTCGGTGGGGGTGGCGATGATAACAAAATCAGCGTCTTGATAGGCTTGGTGTTTATCTAATGTGGCAGTAAAGCGCAGTGATTTGTTGGCCAGAAAGTCTTCGATTTCTGCATCAACAATAGGGGATTGCTTTTGGTTGAGCTGCGTTATTTTTTCTTCATTAATATCGARCGCGACCACATCAAAGTGTTGGGCAAGCAGCATCGCGTTTGAAAGGCCCACGTAGCCTGTGCCCGCAACAGCAATTTTCATTGGTTTTTCCTTGGGTTACCTAGCTTTAAACGTGTGGCGATGCATAAGGGCAGTGATCAATAGACACGCTACCGCCCAGAGGTGTCGCTCCCCACAGCGCATAGTTTTAATTTTTTATTTGATACAGGTGCTGATTGACCGCGCTTTTGGCTCGCACGGCGAAAATGTATAGCACGGGGCAAAAAATGCCTGCCGTATTCTACACATAAAAATTTGTGATAAAAGACACACGCTTGCTTTCCTATGGTTTTTTGGACGGAGTGTTCATTTATTAAACAACAAGTTGYGRCCATTGTTTGCCATATGCTCACAACAGCCACGTCAGCAAGCATCATAAACTCGCCTATATTTAGAGGCATTTGATCGTGCCTTCTCTCGATGATTATTTGATTTTAATCACATAAAAATCAGYATATTGCATGAATTTTCACACACCAATAGCTTATGTTTCAATTAGTTACCTTTTTCAATCGGTTTTTGTCTTATTTTTGAGCTTTAATTGAGTTTATTGTCTATAGTCAATCTATAAGCCATATGATGCGCATCAGGGCTTAATCGTTGTAGTTGTATCAGTAGTGGTTAAGTAAGGAGGGTGTATGACCCTGTTTTGCCCTGTGCTCTTCAAAAGGCTCAGTATAGTGTTCGGTATCGCAAGTTTGCTCGTCGTASTCAGTGGTTGCACCACCGCGAATGGCAMACATCAGATCACGGATAGTCACCCTGCRTTGGCACTGGAAAAACCGCAAAGCTTTGCGCAAAAAGGYAAGTTTGGGACCAGTGTGCCCATTACCCCCACCCTCAGTTTAACCGCAGCACATGTTGGCGAATTTATTGAAAGCAAAGTAATTGCTCGGCACCCAGTGTGCGACGTGGCGCTAATTGCGGCAGACAACCGCCAYCATCCGCTCCCTGATTTGGGGTTGGTGTATCAAGGCGATCCCGTGCAAGTGTTTGGCCATGCGAGTAATGGKGATGTRTTAACGGCTGAAGGGCTGTATTACATGGATTTGATGATCCGAGGCTTTCCCGARGTGGAGGATTGTCCRTCAAGCATCACGGATGCRCCGGTCAGAGGGGGAATGAGCGGTGGYGGTGCGTTTAACGCTGAACAGGAGCTTGTGGGCATTCAGCCCAAGGCGAAGGGGTGCTAACCGGACACCCATAAATCAGGCTCTTTTGTTTTGCTACCTAGGGGCGCGTAATAGGCGCCTCTAGTCTGTTGGCGATTCCCCTGCTAAACTTCGCCGCTGGACAATAAACTAGGCAGCACATCATGAACGTACTCGTCACCGGCGGCATGGGCTATATTGGTAGCCACACTTGTATTCAGTTGCTCGCAGCGGGCCACACCCCCATCATCATTGATAACCTATGTAACAGTAAACCCTTGGTGTTAGATCGCATCGAGCAGGTAGCAGGCACTCGCCCGCTGTTTATTGAAGGGGATATTCGTGATCGCGCATTTTTAGATTCGGTGCTCTCTGCCCATCCGATTGATAGCGTGATCCATTTTGCTGGGCTAAAAGCGGTCGGCGAATCAGTCACTCTGCCTTTAAAATATTACGACAACAACGTTGCAGGCACCTTGAACCTTGTCGCGGCAATGGCGCAAGCAAACGTTAAATCGCTCATTTTCAGCTCATCCGCCACSGTTTATGGCGATCCGGCATCGGTACCAATCAAAGAAGACTTCCCTACCTCMGCYACYAACCCSTATGGSCGMAGYAAGTTRATGGTRGAAGAATGCYTGCAGGATTTTCACCATGCCAATCCAGATTGGAGCATCACCCTGCTGCGTTACTTTAACCCGGTCGGTGCGCAYGAATCGGGGTTACTGGGYGAAGATCCACAAGGCACACCYAATAACTTGCTGCCTTTTGTGGCACAAGTGGCRGTGGGTCGACGYGAAAAACTGGGCGTGTTTGGTAATGATTACCCCACCCCCGACGGCACCGGSGTGCGTGATTATATTCACGTGGTGGATCTGGCCGATGGGCATTTAGCCGCGCTGGATAAAATGGCTCATCAACCTGGCACTCATATCTTTAACCTCGGCACCGGCCAAGGCAACAGTGTGTTGGAAATGGTGCATGCWTTTGAAGCYGCGGCRAAGCGCTCGATCCCTTACGAGATKAAACCCCGCCGCGCCGGYGACATCGCCGAATGCTACGCTGATCCGGCTTATGCCAAAGCAACGTTAGGCTGGACCGCCACACGCGATCTGCAAACCATGGTMGAAGACACCTGGCGCTGGCAGTCGAAAAACCCGAATGGGTATGGGGATTAGARACTAGAAAAAGCCTAAGGAACGGAATACGGAAAAAGCATATCGTGCCTRGCCTTGCTCTTCTCCGTATTCTGTAAGCGAAGCGCTCTGTATYCAAGATCCCGARWACCTYAAATTAGYATCTCTTCAATCCCCGAYTCTTTATAAAATAACCTKATTCTCTCATTACGTGGGCTCAAGTTTTCTTTATCGGAGATTAAGTTATAAATCGGCATGTCGGGATAGAAAAGCTTGGCGGTATATTGTGCCGTTGAGTTCATMCCATACAAACAGGATAATTGTATTTTTTTCTCTATTAGCTCAAGCTCTAGAGGTAAGGTGCTTCTGTGATACGTCAGGTTTTCTATATTCGCAATTGCTTTTKCAACGTCGTGCGATTCGGTGCGATGAGGAAAGTATATAATGCCGTTCTTCGTGCTTTTCGCAAATCGTGATACACGCTCTACGTACGACGACACAGACTGTCCACCTTTATGCCCTACAGCACCTTGTCCGATAAAGCCTATCGGCGCGTGCTCAGAGAAAAGATCGCTGTGGTTGTAATGTGCCTTTAAGTGGCTAAACGTATTCYTTTCGATATTAACCRTKYTGCTATTCAGATCAAAAATCGTGAATAGMTCCAAATTTTCTCTCGGTAAAGACTTCGTCGTGGGTTTACAACCGTATAGTTTTAATAAWMTATCTTGTAACAATCGACTTCGAGAATACGTCTTTTTTGTTTCAATGAATTCACGCAATTCGTTAATTGTTAGCGTGCCGTCATCAAAGTACACATCTTTTTTTATRCGAAARTTCTCTGCGACTAGCTTAGTCCGCCACGCATTATATTCCCCATAAAAGAACGTATCKATCTGCTCYCCYTTGATAATRTCTTTTATCTTTTTTATCGCYTTAGGGATATTTATCGTTCTRTTTTTTCTTGTTGTTGTGATCACATAATYCCACTCACGCGGGTTAAARATTTTTTCCTGCTGTTCGAGACCACGGGTACTACTTTGATCAACTAAAAATAATATATTTTTTTTAGTTTTATAGTGTTTTTTTGCTTCTAAAGCACAAAGATATTGGATTTTATAGTGTTTTTTTGCTTCTAAAGCACAAAGATATTGGA
>NZ_MUFF01000063.1:0-4433 GCF_001996105.1 Salinivibrio sp. IB643 | reverse complement strand
GTGGAATAGGTATAAGTGTAGAAATAACCAAAGGAATTGCAAGACAGCCAAGCGCAAACCAAATACCTAAGTTTTGATAAATCAAATACGCAACATAATATCTACCAATTTTAATTGGCCAGATTAGCGCATACCAATAAGGCAACATTAACCGCCCTTGCTTCGGATCWATTTCAGCATTTCTACTTATTTCAAGGCACGAACGTTGCATAGCAAAGAAATATAGTTCAACAAAAACAAGTAGAAAAAATATATATAACACGATAACTCTCTCCTGAAAAACTTAACGCCCAAGTAACAGGCTAATAAAGCTTGGCTATTATTGTAAGCGCAGCGAACCAAGCCTTATTAGTCCGTGTTGATTTGCTTGTTAAGCGGCGTTGTTCCACGCTCCCTGACTTGTGCAGTCAAAGAACACTACTTCAATGTCATTTCCAAAGTAATCTCTAATCATCTGATGCACTCTTGTGCAATAACCTTGATCTTCATCGAAAACGGACACAGCTATTCTAGTAACATTTGACTCGGCAATACGCCTAAGAATATGGACATCATGCTCACCAAAGCCCCAACCATATATAGTTATATTGTTTCCAACTTTTGGTAACACTTCGCGGTAAACAGTATTAAGGTAATGGCTGTTGTGAATTGCTTTAACTTTTTGACTTGAAGTGCCCTCGCTAACGAACAATGGAATATAGTTTCCAGATTCCCATTGTCGCAGGATTGCACGCAATAAATCCCTAGAACCAGCTTCTAGTTTAACTTCCTCTTCCACAACATTTCGAGCTAAAACCAAACTACCGTGAGGATAAAAAACCAAAGTATTGCGTCTATCCCAACGGCTAATTGACTCTCGGAATCTTTGCCAGTCCTCATCAAACTCACCACGTAAGAAACAGTCCTTAAAACTATGTCCATTAAACTCACGATTAGCATACATTATTACCCAATAAAGTGACAGGTCGTAGTTAAGAGAAAGTACTGTTTTGAAGGAGCTAAGGAAAGTTGCGATGTCAGAAAATTGCTCCTCAACTGCATGGTATTCAGGGTGGATACTACGTACAGCCTGAATCAAGCACTCTCGAACATGTTCATAAGCGCTTCTAGTTGCATTGTCAGCAATTTCTAGAGCAAGATTGACTCGATTGGCTTGCCATACAAGACGTAAGATCAATTCAAAATCATCAGTCTTAAAATGACTAAAAAGCTGTTCAACATGGTGGGTCAACAACCCATTATCAATCGTATGTTGTTTTAATGAAGAGTAGGAAAAACTACCATCAATGCCAATTGAAGCACCATTTCCAAGTAGTAGTGAACCATCAAACCTATCCGATATATCGGACCATTTCTCAATTACGTATGTCATTTTTATTATCTCCTAGCCGCTTAACGCCCAACTAACCGGTGAGGGTTACTGGCACGTTGTTTTGCGTGTTTTTGCAAAACGCGTGGCCGTATTCCGAATCCGCGTTTAGTTGCTTGTTATATGAATACACGCTAAACCCAAAATACTTGGTCACCAATCAAGTTATCCATTTCACTCGGTGTCACGCTGTCCAATAGTGTATTAAATGTTTCAACCAATTGAGAGTTTAACTTTCTTTCTTGTATATCCATGCTTGATAGCACGTCATCAAAGTTGCGTTTACAATCTGAAATGTTTTTGGGGATAGGTAGATTGTTAATATTGCTAGATATCTTGTTAATGCTATCTTCCCAATACTGGAATTGGTCTAGTGTTATTTTATTTTGCTTTTTAAGTTTGTGGAGCAGACGTCTAGCCTTATCCCTCTGGTTGTTTTTCGTAAGGGCCAAAAAGTACTTATGGAGAATACCCATATCATGTTCACAACTATTATCGAGAGAATTAAAATCCAAAAGTTGATTTAGAACATTAACCCTGATAGATGGTGTGAAAGTACTAAATAATCTTGCAGTATTTGGTGTTTTAGCTAGGCCATTGTCTTTAAATAAATCAACCAAGATTAAATCAAATAGTGTTATCGCCTTATCAACTACCTTTTCTGCTGTTTCAGAGGTAATGGTATCTCTACTAAAGTGGCTAGCTTCATTGCCGTGATTCTCGATAAAATAAAGAGCATCTATTAAGCGACTAGAGTATTCTGTAGATATTTCCTTAATTTTGTTTCCTAAGGATAACTTTTCAAAGTTTTCAACTCGTTCGCTCGCTTCCTTACTTAAAAAAAGATCAATCACCATCTCAGCGTACCACCTTGCTGCCCAGCATTTTGTATCAGGAGATGTATCAATAGAGGTCATCTCTTTAATACGGCTTTCACCATATTTAGGGGTTAAAATAGTACTCATGAGCTTCCTTATTCATATAACGCCAAATTAAGGTGTGAACAACGCTAACCACCTACCTAATGCATTGTGCCATAAACACTAAACTTGCTTGAAGTGAGAGCGATTAGCGTTGTGAATCACCCTTAAATTTTATTGTTAGGTGTATTCTTGCACAAAATCATTTCTGCCAATAAATACGTTATCAAAATTCATTCTGCCACTACCGTCATCTATGGCAACGAAGCGACAGTGTTTCTTAAGACTGGCTATCAAGGAATCCAATTCCAATACGCCATTAGGTTGAATAGCTAAGAGGCTCAATATTTGATAGCCAGGAGTTTTCGTGTTTTGCGTAATAACATATTCAGCCCCCTCCAAACTTTCAATCAATTTACTCACATCACCCGTTTGAGCACCTCCGACATAGTGCTCTTGGGTCGATATGGCAAAAATGTATTTGGTTTGAACCAAACTGTGCTCTTCTTCTTGACTACTTCCGTAGCTAACAATGTACTGACCTTTTGGTAACGTTAAACCCGACTCAGATATTGATTGATATAACTTCTGAGTACTCGCGATATTTGTATATAGTTGAGAGGTGCTACCCGAAACACTTACCGAAATTAGAAATATATTTGCAGCCTTTTTCAACCATCTTCTAAAGTGCACTCTACTATTAAACGTTTTGTTCATAAGCCCCCAAATCACCTAACGCCGCAAGCAACTGCAGCTGTAGTGGAGTTTGTTTCTATGCGATGCTTTTCCCGCATAAAAACAAACGGAGTGTAAGCTGTCAGATTGACTTGCCTTGTTAAAAGTTTCCACGCTAGTAAACCTTGCTAAGTTTGCCGCCTTCAAAGGTGAACGTGACATTGTTTACGATAATTTTGTTGCCATCTTCGACAATGAATGCATTTGGATAGGACTGCGGCACCAAATGCAGAATATCTTTTTGGGAATAATCCTTGCCACCTTTTACAACAAGATCACCCAGAAAGCTATGGGCATCATTTAGGTCATCTAGGCTTACTTGCTGATATTTATATGTAATGCCAGCATCAATTGCGGAATACAGCCAAAACAGATTACTACCTACCAGAAGTGTAAGAGTGACGAAAAATGATGCTTTCCAATTATTCATGCGATACTCGATAACTTTTAACGCTTTGCTCACTGGTAAATTAGGAGCGCAGCGAGTAATTTATCCGTGTGCAGCAACTTGTTATGCATGTATTTCATTAATCGATTCTGAAGAATTTATCTGATTTTTTAAGTTCCAACACAGAATTTTCATCAATGAACTCTTGACTTAGTGAAGCCAATTTGTCTTTTAGAACAGATACTATGACCTGAACTTTGTTCTCATTTGCTAGCCGTGCCAGTGTTGCCAATTTATCTTGATCCGATGCTTCCAAATAATCTTGTATAGTAAATTCAGGAAAGGATGCCCTCGTTTCTTTAACGAATTCCACAAATGCCATATCAAATGCCAATGCCGCAGCCCTCGGTGCACCATCTCCAGAAACTCTTTCTTGATTTACGACTGAAAACTCAATTTCATTTGTATCGCTTTTGGTGCTAACATTAAAGCTCAAAGAAAAGTCTCTAAATATCGCTCTACTAAATGACTTCAAATGCTTATTAAAAACGTCAATATGCTGGCTTAGCTGTAATATTTGAAGTTTATTTTTTTCTCGGAGTTTTTGAATTTTTATATCCAGCTTAGATATTTCACTAGATTCATATTGAACTTCATCGACGACTACGCTTGTCCTACCTCTCTCTTCACGTTTGTCTTGTATTTCTTTTTCTATCACAACGAAGCCAGAAAGATGCGATTCACCTACAAGTGCAGAGAACAGATTCTTWTCTTCATCTAACAGGCCATTCAACCGATTTTCCATATTAACTACAGAGAGTTTATAATCACTGATTTTATCATTGAGATAATTAACCTTCTTTGACACTACCTGCTTATGAAACTCTATTGTATCTTCTAGTGTTTTTTTAAGATCAGGGAGCAATAATCGAGCTTCTTCATATACCTTCTCTATTAAATCTGTATTTATATTCGTTTTCTTTTCTTCATATCCACTTATGGTTCTCTGAGAATATGAGAT
>NZ_MUFF01000062.1:0-4562 GCF_001996105.1 Salinivibrio sp. IB643 | reverse complement strand
GGCCTAAGGTGCCTTTGGGTAACACATGCATGCTATCAAGCCAGCGTTTAAAGTCATTTAACAGAGGCAGACTTTCTTGCTGTCTGAGTTGTTGCCGAGCCTCGGCCGATAAGTGTTTCCCGCGTCGCTCGATGCCGTAGAGCTTGTTGATGAAGGTGAGCGCTTTTTCTGGCTTGCCGGCTTTTTTCGAGGGCGACGCCTTTTGCGCATCGGTAAATTTACGGCGAACATGGGCCATACACGCTGCTTGCGTCACACCGTCAACGGTATCGTAAGCACTGTAACCATCGGACAGAAGATAGCCCTGATAATCGCCCAGGAACGCTCGCACACACGCGCCGGCTCGACTGGGTTGATAATCGTAAATCACCACCGGGTGGTCGGTAAATTCACCACTGCGATACACCCACATGTAAGAGGTCGACTGCGCTTTTCTATCTGCTTCTTTGAGCACTTGCACCGTGGTTTCATCGGCGCAGATAAGTGGCTCGCTGGCTAACTGTGCTTTCATCGTAGCGATAATCACGTCAACTTTGCTGCCCAGCTGCACACACCAGTTGGCTAAAGTGGCACGGCTAATGTCGATACCCGCTCGGTTCAGCATATCGACTTGACGATATAGCGGCAGTGCATCCACATATTTGGCGGTCACGACGGCGGCAAACGCCTCTGGACTGCCAAGGCTTTTGGGGATCATGCTAGCTGGCTTCGGTGCGGTCACTACCTGGCTGGTTTCAGCGGTTTGCTCGCACTGGCGGCAGGCATATTTGGTGCGCTCATGGCGAATGACACTGACCCGCTGCGGCAC
Source organism: Salinivibrio sp. IB643 (assembly GCF_001996105.1). NCBI lineage: Bacteria > Pseudomonadati > Pseudomonadota > Gammaproteobacteria > Vibrionales > Vibrionaceae > Salinivibrio > Salinivibrio sp. IB643. The sequence goes on along the minus strand of NZ_MUFF01000062.1, from coordinate 3,754 downwards.
GATTTTCAAGGTTTCGCTCACTTCTTTGCCACAGGCGTGTAAGGGCACGTCGCAGCACGCGCAATAAGGGGTATTTAAGGTATGGGTGTGCACCTCACGCTCAAGATCAGCAGGTAGGGGTTTGCGTCCTGTTTGACGTCGCGCCTTAGGCGCAGAGGGTAACGCATCTTGCTGCTCGGCTTCGTTGAAAGTGCCTTTCGCCACTTTTTCACTTTGCGCGGCAAAGCGCTTGGATTGGCTCAGGTTTAACTGCTCAATCAATAACTGAACGTGGTTTTTTAACGCCGAGATCTCTTCCTCTTTGTCATGCAGCAATGCCTCTTTCGCCACTAGCATGGCTTTAAGTTGCTCGATATCATCAGGGAGGTCGGTCATTGGGCGTCATCTTCTTACCGTGTAATGGCAACAAGTTTGACGGCGCAAAAGGATCGTTCAAGGGCAATATGATGATCACTGTCATGGGTCACACTTCTAGTCCCTTTAAAGGATGATGCCCGTGACTGTTTTCCAGTGACAGTCCCGAGAGGAGCCAGTGAAGTTGCGGTTTACTCAGAGTGATCACGCCGTCAGGGCTTGGGCGAGGCCACTTGAAGGTGCCCTTTTCTAGGCGGCGGTAATACAGCCAAAACCCATTGGTATCCCAGAATAAGATTTTGAGCTTATCGCGACCACGATTACAGAAAATAAACCAGGCTTCACTAAAGGGATCCATCTCAAGCTGCTCGGCCACGATCAATGATAGACCGTCAATCGACTTGCGCATATCGGTGACGCCAGAGACCAAGAATACCTTGCCAGAAGGCGTCATTGCAGTGCATCCACCCAGTGTTTGATTTGTGCGGCGTTGAGCGTGGCGGGTAACTCGGCGCGAATGCCATTGGCAAAGACAAGCACGACGGACGCCCCTGGTAAGTGACCGGACGCGTCGACCACAACCGGCTGCACGGTTTGCGCTTGTTGGTGTTCACGTAATCGCTTCGACCAATAATAAAAAGTTTGATAGGGAATAGCGTTGTCTTGGCAAAACTGCTTAATGGACACTGTGCTTTGCTTTTGTTGTTCAATAATCGCCGCCCAGTGCGCGCGTTTTTGTGCTTGTTTCATGGTACCTCCGTTCAAAAAGGTACTATGGCAAAGCCCGTGTCTTATGGGTATGTGGGGTTTATTAACCGCTTACCGCCATCCGACATTGAGGCCAACGATTAACCTCGATCGTGGCAGACGGCCAGGTCGTTAATCTTTTCTAAGCTGCCTGTGCGGCAGTGAACATAAGGCCCGGGCGGATTCGCCATTTTGTGCCTTTCTAAGCTGCCTGTGCGGCAGTGAACGTGGCTTATGACAAGGAACAATTAGGCCGGCTTTTCTAAGCTGCCTGTGCGGCAGTGAACGCTCTTACACCAGAATGTTGAAGGAGGAGCAGTTTCTAAGCTGCCTGTGCGGCAGTGAACGAATGGGTCATAGTTGCGTTGCTCTATATAAGTTTCTAAGCTGCCTGTGCGGCAGTGAACAGCGTGAGCAACCAGCGCGCAAATGGTATGATTTTCTAAGCTGCCTGTGCGGCAGTGAACCTAGCGGATTAGAGCAGGGGACACAAAGAGCCTTTCTAAGCTGCCTGTGCGGCAGTGAACCCTACACGCCCACGACGCAGACTTTACGTCTTTTTCTAAGCTGCCTGTGCGGCAGTGAACATTGCCGACGCCCGCCGGTGACACTGTAAAACTTTCTAAGCTGCCTGTGCGGCAGTGAACTGTGCCCGAGCGGAATGACGTAGCGACTTGTATTTCTAAGCTGCCTGTGCGGCAGTGAACAATTTATCCGGTTTGATGTTGCGCCTTCCAACTTTCTAAGCTGCCTGTGCGGCAGTGAACAATTAAATGACGGCTGGTATCGGATTTATATCTTTCTAAGCTGCCTGTGCGGCAATGAACGGAATCTTAGACTTTGGCGCGTTGCGTACAATTTTCTAAGCTGCCTGTGCGGCAGTGAACAATGGTATGATGGAGGCGTCATTCGACTTGGATTTCTAAGCTGCCTGTGCGGCAGTGAACTTTGTCTGTTTAATCAGTCGCGCCATTGGCAGTTTCTAAGCTGCCTGTGCGGCAGTGAACGCTCAATGAAACGGGGTTTTTGCTTTTTGGGATTTCTAAGCTGCCTGTGCGGCAGTGAACGCATTGAACAGCCGCTGCGGTGTTGCCGAAGCTTTCTAAGCTGCCTGTGCGGCAGTGAACCCAACGAGCTACGTGGCGCAATTGTCTGGAAATTTCTAAGCTGCCTGTGCGGCAGTGAACAGGCCGGTTATTAAGCCGCTGACGTTGGCAAATTTCTAAGCTGCCTGTGCGGCAGTGAACTTGATCGGTTTGCCGTGCCACGTGCCCTCAACTTTCTAAGCTGCCTGTGCGGCAGTGAACTTGGTGATGGTTACAGCCAGCGCGCGCCAAAATTTCTAAGCTGCCTGTGCGGCAGTGAACACTCGATGAGCAAGCGGCGCAGCAACTCGCTCTTTCTAAGCTGCCTGTGCGGCAGTGAACAAACGCTGACGGTGAGCTTAGGCGCCGCGGGCTTTCTAAGCTGCCTGTGCGGCAGTGAACTGATTCTCCTTGCAGCTGGAAAGCCGCCGAACTTTCTAAGCTGCCTGTGCGGCAGTGAACGTCAAGGCTGACTGGCCGCTCGATGACGTAACTTTCTAAGCTGCCTGTGCGGCAGTGAACAGCACATTGGGCAAAATGCAATCGCCCAACACTTTCTAAGCTGCCTGTGCGGCAGTGAACCGGGGAGTGCCCAGGTTCAGCGTGGCGGGACCTTTCTAAGCTGCCTGTGCGGCAGTGAACTAGCTCGCGCTCGAGTGATTCAATGCGATTAATTTCTAAGCTGCCTGTGCGGCAGTGAACGATTTCTTCCGCTGGAATGCCGGTTTTTTGCTTTTCTAAGCTGCCTGTGCGGCAGTGAACACCCGTTTGGCGACTATGAGGGAAAGCTAGCATTTCTAAGCTGCCTGTGCGGCAGTGAACCGACCCATTGTACCAGTTGCCGCCGCGTCGCGTTTCTAAGCTGCCTGTGCGGCAGTGAACAAACGCTGACGGTGAGCTTGGGCGCCGCGGGCTTTCTAAGCTGCCTGTGCGGCAGTGAACACCACGCTCGACAATCACCCCGGTATCGATGATTTCTAAGCTGCCTGTGCGGCAGTGAACCGTCTCGTGAAAAGAAAGGAACTTTTCGCAACTTTCTAAGCTGCCTGTGCGGCAGTGAACTTTCGCCAAGCACCATTGGCCGCATCGAACGCTTTCTAAGCTGCCTGTGCGGCAGTGAACCCGCTTTGTTGATGCTGGCGCGGCTCAATACATTTCTAAGCTGCCTGTGCGGCAGTGAACTTTGCCGAGGAATCATTAAACGCAGTAACCGATTTCTAAGCTGCCTGTGCGGCAGTGAACTTCGCCGCATAGCCCACGGCTTTGATGATATATTTCTAAGCTGCCTGTGCGGCAGTGAACAATAGAATAACCTAACAATCGTCAGTAACAACAGGCCGTTAGGATAAAAATGGCCTTTTACCCTTGTTAAAAACGGCCTGCCGTAACCAGCTGTATTTAAAGTTTATTTTTAAAGAGCCCAAAAAGAAGGGGTAAAGAGGGGTTTCTCCCTCAAAAACACGGCACCGCAGATTGCTGATCGGGTTCGCGTCGGCTGAGCCCATAACAGGTGAAGGGTTGGTCCTTGTGTCGGCTGAGCCCATAACAGGTGAAGGGTTGGTCCTTGT
>NZ_MUFF01000061.1:0-6111 GCF_001996105.1 Salinivibrio sp. IB643 | reverse complement strand
GCACAAAGATATTGGAAAGGTGATGTCACTAAGAATACATTCATACATAACTCATCATAACTATTTTTAAAGCGCCATATTGWTTGATATGGCGCTTAGCTCTKTTCCACCGGTTATTGCATAGCTAGATTTCAATATCAGGRTTTGAAATCATATCCCAACTAAGCGGMGTACCAAAGGCTATATCARMGTTAGCTTTTTTTCCAATCACGGCCTCKAGATRYTTCGGCGCYAAMCCAAACCCCGGCCGAATACTTCTAACATGTTGCTCCGTCAATATTTCAYCCGCCTTAATATCTTTTACGATATAYAACGARCGACGGAATTTYACATTGCCTTTTTCAGCTTCAGTCCGTTCATARTTMACTTTWCCYAAKGCTTGCCAGGCTGTTTTGGTATCTCGGCAAAGAGCTGCGAGTTCAGCTGGCTCCAACGAGAAGCTATCATCGGCGCCTCCACCGTTACGATCTAACGTGACATGCTTTTCGATTAAACAAGCGCCCAATGCGACAGAAGTGACYGCTGTTGCATTGTCAATGGTATGGTCGGATAGGCCAGACAGTACGTTAAAGCGCTCAGCCATATCCGCGATGGTGCGTAGATTATATTGCTCTGCCGGGGCGGGATAACCACTCACACAATGCAGCACCACTAACTCTTGGCACCCATTGTCTTTCGCTGTTTTAATTGCATCAGCAATTTCTTGTTCATTCGCCATCCCTGTGGAGATAATCATGGGTTTGCCCGTTTGCGCGACCCGCTTAATGAGCGGTAAATCAATCACTTCGAAAGACGCAATTTTATAGGCCGGTGCATCCAGCTCTTCCAATAAATCTACGNTGCAGCACCACTAACTCTTGGCACCCATTGTCTTTCGCTGTTTTAATTGCATCAGCAATTTCTTGTTCATTCGCCATCCCTGTGGAGATAATCATGGGTTTGCCCGTTTGCGCGACCCGCTTRATGAGCGGTAAATCAATCACTTCRAAAGACGCAATTTTATAGGCCGGYGCATCCAGCTCTTCCAATAAATCTACGGCGGTAAAATCAAAGGGAGAGCTGAAAATYGTGATAYCCAACTCTTTGGCTTTCTCAAACAGTGGCTTATGCCATTCCCACGGCATGTGTGCACCTTTGTAAAGTTCATACAAGGTTTGTCCATCCCAAAGACCGCCATGAATTTGAAAATCKTCACTGTCACAGTCCAGGGTAATGGTGTCATGCGTATAGGTTTGCAGTTTTATCGCATCGGCACCGGCTTTTTTCGCTTCTTCCATGATTTGAAAGGCGCGGTTGATATCACCATTATGGTTCGCGGACAGCTCTGCAATAATATAAGGCGGATGATCTGGGCCGATTTTCCGGCCGTCTATGGTCATAAATGGATTCACAATGGCCTCACTGAATGGGGTGTCGAATGTAAGTTTCTTCATCGGCTTGTTGATAACAGGCTTTTTGGAAAAGCCGTTGCGATGGGATATTTTCTTTCAAGACGGTGGCATGCACGGTGACATCGGGGTGTATTAGGTCAATAAGTGCTAACGCTTGCGCGCCAATTCCCTTCCCATAACGGGTTGGATCAACGAAAATTGACACAAGATAATGCTCGGCGCGCAGTCGGTCTAGGCGTATAGCGCCCATTTTTTTTCCGCTATACCGTTCAACAATCATATAAAAGTAATCGTTGATAGCGTCGAGTTTTGCCGACATCCATGCGTAATGCTGCTCCCAGGTGGGCGTACTGGGATTAAGCGCATATTTTCTGGTGTTAGGATGACATTGCCACTGATAAACTAACTCAATATCTTGTTGACTAGACGCACGCTCAAGGCGATAGCTATTCACGTTATCACGACACAGTTGTTCGAGTTCAAATACCACTCTTTTTACACCACGCCCATCACACAATGCTAGGTTAGCGGCCTTCAGCGCCTCCCACCGATTCAAGGTGGTTTGGTACGCGTGCAGTAGGCGAGTTGGCATCTCATCGAGCGTCACTTTTATCGCCGCATTGTGCTTCACCAGTTGCTGACAAACCATCTTTTGGTTATCAGCCAAGGGAACMAGGATATTGGGCAGTCCTAAGCATGCCCGCTCCCAGCTTGTTGTGCCTGGTGCGCCGATAGCGATATCATGGCTCATCATTAGACTGGCCATATCAGCCACAAARTCTACATGGTTGACATTGTCAYGATTTGAGCACCACTGTTTTACCTCATGATAATGCGGCGCTCTTGGYGAKARYAASACCGTAAACGTTGCATTGACGTGAGGGTATAGCGCCTCTAGCACGTTGAGCGTGGCGTTAGGGGCATCGACGCCGCCCATTGAGACAAGTACGCGGGGATCATGACGCGCCAATGTTCGAGATAGCGCACACTCTCTTTGACGGGAAAACGAGCGCGACAATAACGCATAATCACTGCCTGCGAGCACGTTAGCGCCCGCTGCCTGATAATCTGATGCTTGACGCCCCAACGTTTGATCAATAATCACATCCGCGCAATGGGTGCGCACAAGATCATCAATGGCGACAATTTTACAGTTAACCCTCGCGCGAACGATTTCATGCCACTGTTTTTCAATCGCATAGTGGTCGGTCACAACCACATCTGCATCATGCACGTGATGAATAAAATCGTGCGCATCGTCGGGGATGGGCTTTGGCAGCCATGCGGCGTAGTCAGCATCGTGCGCCGGTTTCACGACTTGTTCGGGTGCCGTCAACGTGATGACGTTAAAACCCCGCTCGCCGATAAATGCACGCATATCGCCTTCTAACGGTAAACACGCAAAGCTCACATCATGACTATGGCTCACTAACTCATCGGCGAGGACCAAACACCGCATCACGTGCCCACTGCCAATCCAAACCGATGCATCAACGCGAAATACAACTTTCATGATTCTTGCCACGCTACTTGTTCGCAAGTGTTAAGGCTGAAAATAGCGACTCGGCGATATCCCAGTCTTCGGGGGTGTCGATATCTTGGACACGATGACGCGGTAAAAGCACAGCCTTAGAATGCGGTGAGAAAATTGACAGCTTGTTGAGAAACGCACTGGCTTTGCCCCAATAGAACTGCCCTGCGTCGTGATACGCCTCTTCCAGATCTTGTGATCTCACTTGCTCCTGCTCTGGCGAGAACATAGACACAGCACCGTTTGCATCTAATTTAATTGCACGCTGGATGGGAAACGGAAAGGACGTGGCACTAAAGGCAAACTGGACGTTTTCATTAGCTAGCAACTGATAGCCAGCCTTGAGATCGTCAGCCTGAACAAACGGCGCAGTGGCATATAAGCAGCACACAGCTTCAATATTAAAATCTGCATCTTGGCACCACTGAATCGCATGGGCCATCACATCCATGGTGGTGGCATAATCATCGGCAATGTCTGCAGGACGCAAAAATGGCACCTCTGCGCCGTATTGCTTCGCAACATCGGCAATATGCTGATCGTCTGTTGACACAATCACCTTATCAAAGCAGCCCGAGGCGATCGCCGCGTCAATCGAATAAGCAATCATCGGCTTACCATGAAAGGGCTTAATGTTTTTTCGTGGTATCCGTTTACTGCCGCCGCGCGCAGGAATAATCGCTATATTCATGTTACTCCGTCAGTATCGCTGCTAAAACATCAATCACCGTGTCTTGCTGCTCATCGGTCATAGCATGAAACATCGGTAACGAGATGGCTTCTTGGTAGTATTGTTCGGCATGTGGGTAATCACCTATCCCAAAGCCAAGTTTTTGATAATAAGGCTGTGTGTGGACAGGAATATAGTGCACGTTCACACCGATGCCGTGTTGCCGCAACGCATCAAAGACTTGCTTGTGGGTCTTTGACAGCTTCGCCAATTGAAGACGAATGACATAAAGGTGCAAGCCTGAATAGGTATCGGTTAATTGATAAGGCAATACTAGGGGTAAATCTTGCAATTTTTCGTTATAGCGAGCGGCAAGGCGGTGACGCGCACTGACAAACTGATCTACGCGCTGCATTTGGCTTAGCCCGAGTGCGGCTTGCAGCTCTGTCATCCGATAATTATAACCGAGCGCCACTTGCTGATAATACCAGTCGCCGTGGCTGTCACCTTCCATCAACGAAGGATCGCGTGTCACCCCATGACTGCGATACAGCGCCATCGACGTGGCCAAGGCGTCGTCATTGGTTACCGCCACGCCACCCTCTGCCGTCGTCACAATCTTAACCGGGTGAAAGCTGAAYACGGTAATATCKGAATACTGCCCACAACCGATTGGCTTATTCTGATATTTGCCCCCGATAGCATGGGAGGCATCTTCTATCACTTTAAAGCCATACTCGTCGGCTAATTGCCCTATCGCTTGCATGTCACAAGACTGACCACACAAATGCACGGCAACCACCACTTTCGGCAAAGTGCCAGTGACTTTTGCATGCTTGAGTTTTACTTCAAGTTGTTTAGGGCACAGGTTGTAGGTGGTTGGGTCGATATCGACAAAATCCACCTCCGCCCCGCAATAACGCCCGCAGTTGGCTGAAGCGACGAACGTAATCGGCGTGGTCCATAGTCGATCGCCCTCGCCAAGCCCAAGGGCCAGACAGGCAATGTGGAGGGCGGACGTCGCGCTATTGACGGCAAGCGCGTGCTTGGCACCGGTGTACTCAGCAATAGCTTGCTCGAACGCAGGGACCTTTGGCCCCTGGGTAAGAAAATCCGAATGCAGCACGTCAACCACTGCATCAATGTCGTCTTGCGTGATGTCTTGCTTGCCGTAGGGGATCATTGTTGCGTGGCCACCGTAAAATTAGGATCAATATATTGCTTTATCTTCTCACGTAAGCTGTCAACGCTTTCCCATTGATCGTTGGTGCCTGAGTTATATTTAAATCCAAACGGCACTTTCTCCGCTTTATGGTGCGTCATGTACTCTTGCTCTGTGTGCGTGTAAGACACAGACGGTAAAATTGCGTAGTAATGACCAAGATCAATGGTATTGAGCGAGTCGGTATCGGTGATCATTTCTTCGTGCAGCTTTTCGCCAGGGCGAACACCAATGACTTTAACCTCACAATCAGGCGCAACAGCTTTTGCTACATCTAAGATCTTGTAACTTGGGATCTTAGGGACAAAGATTTCACCGCCCAGGTGATTTTCCAGTGCGTACATCACCATATCGACCCCATCTTGTAGCGAGATATTAAAGCGGGTCATGTCTTCATGGGTGATCGGTAGCACACCCTCATGGCGCTTATTCAAAAAGAACGGGATCACTGAGCCGCGAGAGCCCATGACGTTGCCATAGCGCACCACACTGAATTTCAGGTCACGGGAGCCTTTAATGTTGTTTGCCGCCGTAAACAGCTTGTCTGATGCAAGCTTGGTCGCGCCATAGAGGTTTATCGGCGCACAGGCTTTGTCAGTCGAAAGTGCAACGACATTGTTCACTCCACACTTCAATGCCGCATTAATCACGTTCTCCGCGCCATCAATGTTAGTGCGAATGCATTCCGTTGGGTTGTACTCCGCGNATCGGCGCACAGGCTTTGTCAGTCGAAAGTGCAACGACATTGTTCACTCCACACTTCAATGCCGCATTAATCACGTTCTCCGCGCCATCAATGTTAGTGCGAATGCATTCCGTTGGGTTGTACTCCGCGGTATCAACCTGCTTGATCGCCGCCGCGTGGATGATCACATCCACCTCTTCACACGCTTGCACCATGCGCACTCTGTCGCGCACATCACCGATGAAAAAGCGTAGTTGTGGGTACTCACTTTGCGGATACAGCTGTTTGAGCTCAAATTGCTTTAGCTCGTCACGCGAATAGATAATGATTTTCTTTATATCAGGATAACGAACAAGAATGGTCTGGATGAACTGCTTACCGAACGATCCGGTGCCGCCGGTGATGAGGACTGTTTTTTTATTTAACATATGATTCTCTTGAGTTCCATTTTGGCTATTTATTTGACATGGTCTTAGCAATTTCTATCACAGAGTGCAAAGAGCTTTCCATGTTCTCAAGCTCAGACTTATTCAGTGACGCTAACATTTTCTTAATTTCTGTGGTTGATATATCTTCCGTACGAGGCAAATATATCACTTCACACTGTTCCTT
>NZ_MUFF01000060.1:0-4762 GCF_001996105.1 Salinivibrio sp. IB643 | reverse complement strand
GAGAAGAAATGTTTATTAAAATCATTAAATTCATTATTGCCTGAAATGAGCAGGGAAGCTCTAGAAAACAGGGATGAGATAATYGATGAACTCAAGGAGGGTTTGAGTAAAAATAAATATTGCAAAGAAATATTCAGTTATCACATCTTTAATAAAACAATAGATTACTACTTAGAAGAGCAAGACTTTCATGAGTTTCTAGTGTTTTTTATATCAAGTTTAAGCTTGGCGATAAAAACGTACGTGGAAATCTTGAAATTCCTCCCCTCTCATTACAAGGAAGATCACGAAGCGATAGCTGCACATTTTTATGAAACCGTCTCTGACCCTGTCGCTCTTTCGCACTTCAATGAAGAATATATGAGACAAGGGATAAAGTTAATTGATAACGTTTTATAATGGAGTGGTTTGTATATGAACCTGATAAAATTAGACCCAAGAACAGGACTAGAAAAACAGCTTCTTTTTTGGCTTGCTGTATTACTACCGGTATTTCTCGCACTGGGGCTAGCTATCCCTGTTTGGCTTGAGTATTCGCTCTCATTTTCCGCCAAAAGCTATAGCACATTCCTAAAAATCAGCGCGCTCCCTATAGGTATCAGCTCGCTATCCATCCCGCTGGGTGTGCTGATTGGCAGGCTACACGGTACAAAGCAAACGGCGCTGCAAATCAACGAGGCGCAGGCTACAAACAGAACCAACCTTTATCTCTCACACTATTCCCATTTCAAAGATCATTTCGGTAAAAATTCTGACTATCATATTGACTTATTTAATGAATTAAGCATGTCATTTCATGCTAAAACCCTTTACCAGAACATTTACCCTGACAATGGACTAATTTATGGCGTAAAACCACCAACCCCTGAACCTATTTTAGATGTTTGGAATTCAGTCTTATCAATTATCAATTACGTGGACAACTTAACTACAAAAATAAACGAATCATCATTGTCTGAGGATGAGCTAATTAAATCCTCCAAACATATAGATGCAGAAATGAAATTCACCTTCCCAAGAGCTGGATTCAAAATATCTCATAACTTCTCAATGTCAAATTTTAGATTCAAAGATATCAAATCTATAGTAAGTCATGTGATTAGTGAAACAATGAAAGCAAAGGAATTTGAGCCAGCTTTCAAGGAAACCTTAGAAAATGAGCTTTTATACAAAACGGTAACGTCTCTAGAGAAATTAAAAAGCAACATGAAAGATAAAAGGGTAGAAATTGAAAATGTAGAAACTACTCTTCGATCCTATAATAATATCTTTTCAGCATGTGAAAAAACATAACGTTTTGCGAATTATGCAATAACGTTACGCATCACGCATTGCATGCTGAAGGGTTAACGGGTAAGTTTTTACGGTATGGGTGGTGATGACCTAGGCCGCTGAAAAATTTCTATTTCTCGCGAGTCGGCCGCGTTTGCAAGGGTAAAGGCCTCAGAAGGACCCGTTTACCTGAGATGCAGACACAATGATTGCGCGATCCCTTCCTTATGACCGTTATTTGAAATATTCGTAAGCAACACCACCTGAATCTGCCACTACTGACCTTCTTTTCAAAAAACATTTGTCATAAAGTCGCTTTAATAACGTACTGGTGAACGACTGCGAAAGGTCACACCTTTCTGCAATCATCCACGCTGTTACATTCTCACCACTTTTGATTGATTGAAGCACTTTGAGTTGTGTCTTGCTCAACTTGATGAAGTTAAGTTGATGCGGATACGTGCGTGCCACATGCAAAAGATCGGGCGAGATCTGCCCATTTTGGCAAAAATTGTCCATCATCATTATCATTCTCTGAGGTTTATCATAAGAAAGCCTGCGAGGTCAGGCGGGGAAAGGGCTAAGCGGCGATCGTTGTTTCAACCGAGACAGGTGATAGGAAGTTTAACCAGCACGATTTTAGCCACTCGTGATACGTTTCTAATGCGACTGAACTGTTTGAATAGTAAATAGGTGACGAACTCACCGTGTTTGGCTTATACACTCATCGCAATACATACCTAGTGAGGAAAAATGGATAAAGGGTTAATTTCGCCACTGCACAATCTTGTGGCTTCATTGGTACCTGGGTTGCCGCAAGCTCAGTCCGCGGTTCAGCTTGTAAAAGCCTTCAATGTGCATTGCGGCAGACGCCGTGCAGAGAAGCTTGCGCAAGGATTGGAGCTGGCTTGGTCATGCATGGACAAGTCAGATCAGGATAATTTTGAGGCGCTATGTAACAACCCTCATTTTCAAGAGCAGGTTGCCGAGTATATAGAGGCGGCACTCAACACGCCGAGCGAGATTGTGATTAAAGCCATCGCATTGCTAATGCTTAATGACCCTGACAGCCGACTCAATGACGCGCAAAAGGAGCGCTTTGTACGTGCTTTTGAAGGGTTGAGTAACGAAAAGGTCGTTATTTTTCTAGCCTTATGCAACCTTGATCGGACAGAGCAATCAATTTATGACATATACGAAGTTAGCCACGATAAACCTGTAAAAAACTACGAGAATGAGCCTGAACGTATTCTCTTAACATTTAGTGACTTACTAAACCGAGGCTTGGTCTCCCCCGACATTAGAAAAGTTGAAGGTGCAGGGGCGTTCTTTGCTGATTTGGCTCCCAATACTGACGGCCAATGGTCAATATCGTTCGGACTAACGGAAGAGCAAAAGAGCTACAGTAGGTTGCTAGATAAAGCCAAAGCACTCAATCCCGCTTCTCCATCAACTGCAGCATCACGTCGGTGACCATGGCGCGGCCGTCGTGAATGATGCGGCTGCTGCGTCCTTCGGTGAGGGTTTTGATCGTCCAGCGCCCTAGGTTGTTACCTTGGCCGTCACTTACTTGTTGCGGTTAGTCGATCAGCTTGCGGATGGCGTCCACGTTCGCAGAAGCGCCGTATTGTAGCCATTTAGCGGTTATGTCGATGTTTTCAAGCGGGCGCCCTGTTTGTTCAGAGCGCGCATTATCGATCACGCCTACCTCGGTGTAAGCGCCGGGTGTGGTGCGAGTGAATTTGGCAATGGGGTTTTATCCCCCAAGCTAAACACGAACTAGCCAATAACTAAGTGGTGCATGGTTTAGTCCTGATCAATACCGGAACACCCCAGCTGCGTGGTAACGTCATTGCCGGATGTAGCGTAAGCGTACTTCTCTTCCATTTTGCGCATTGCGATTTCGGCAATTTCTTCGTTATTTTGCCCTGGTGATGATGCAATATTGATTTGCGGTGCAAAGCTCACAGACGGCTTTTGTGCGGCTTCTGCTTTTTTGCGTTCAACCTCTTTGATTTTCTCCGCCGTTACTTCTGGCAGATCCAGCTTGCGGCCAAACTACGCGCCAATTTCTAGCCCACCTTAGCAGCCAACAATGCCGGGAGCGACAGATCTAAGTACCTCACGCGGCGTAGCTCGGTAAATAGCTCAGGAGCGTAGTTGTTACGCTTCGATTAGAGCCATATATACAATACATCGATACGGTTTGTGTGACAGGTTCTGTGAGTAAGGGTTGATGAGCAATCTCGTATGCTTGTTCCCGAGCTATCGGGCGCTGTAGTTCTGGGCAGGTCCCAAGTTTGCGTCCCTTCAAGCCCATCTCTTTTGGGAACGTGGCATATATGGTGACTTTACCGGTTTTACTAAAATCGACACGCAGGTAGTTCGCCTTTTCATACTTCGACCGACGCTCACTAGCATGCTCATAATCACTTTTTTGGCCGTTTTTGAGGTTTATGTTAAAGTGCGCGTCACTGTAGAGGTCTTTGAACGGGGCTCATCCGTAAAGCTCACACACGCTACTTTTTGAATACGTCAAAAATACCATGCGTTACGGATTTGCGTTACTAAACATGGAAAAATAAAGTTCACTTCAGTAACTCAAGGCAAACAACAGTTAATAAAAGTAATTCGTAAGCGCTTGATATAGGCGCCAAAAAGAGTGATTTTTGAAACATGGCTCTATTAATAACAGACCGATGCATAAACTGCGACATGTGTGAACCCGAGTGCCCCAATGGCGCCATCTCGATGGGTTCCGAGATCTTTGAGATCGAGCCCGATTTATGCACCGAGTGTAAAGGCCATTACGACAAACCGACGTGCCAGTCGGTTTGCCCGATCTCCAAGTGCATTATCACCGATCCCGATAATGTCGAGACCGAGGATCAGCTCCTAGAAAAGTTTGTGGTCATCCAAGGCATGGCCTAAACCATTAAAAGCGCCGCAAGGCGCTTTTTTTATGTCTTTTATTCTCCAGTAATAACCCTAACACTATAGGGACGCTTTAAACGCAAAAAACCCCAGCTTTTCAGCTAGGGCTTCTAAGTAGTGGCGGAGGGCCGGGGTTGCGGACAACGGGCAGGCCATCCTGCGGGACTCATTCGCCCGCAGGGCGAACCTGGCTAATAACAAAAAAACCCTACTAAATTTAGTAGGGTTTCTAAGTAGTGGCGGAGTGGACGGGAGTCAACGCGCACTGCAAGTGCCGCGACCAAGACGTCAGGCTCAGGGGAGCTTAAACGCAAAAAACCCCAGCTTTTCAGCTAGGGTTTCTAAGTAGTGGCGGAGTGGACGGGACTCGAACCCGCGACCCCCGGCGTGACAGGCCGGTATTCTAACCAACTGAACTACCACTCCGCACCAATTCTGTATGACTAAAGGCTTATATCTCTTTGCTTTAATCAATTGTAATTAGAGCCTGGCGATGTCCTACTCTCACATGGGGAGACCCCACACTACCATCGGCGCTGCTTCGTTTCACTACTGA